>JADGAX010000005.1:0-2145 GCA_015231795.1 Alphaproteobacteria bacterium
ATTGGCGCAGCGCCGAAGCCTACAAGGCCGAGTTTGAGAAGCGGCAACGAGAGGCTATGAAATCGGCGGATGAGACACGAAAAACCGATCCAGGCAGGCGCGGCGTGATTTCGACCAACCCGGAGAATCCGGCTTATCCCGACAGGGGGAACTTCGCCGAGAAGCTCTGGGGGCGGCAGAGCCAGAATCAGGGCAGGAAAATTCCCGATCTGACGGCGGATCAGCAGGCGACACGCGACACCTTGCTCAAGGTCAGAAATCAAGGGAAGAATCTTGGGCACGAGAATTCCAGCCGGATGCTCGACCATTATCTAAACGGCAATGGCGAGCCTATCACCCTGGACAAGGATTGGGTGCGCCAGCACCCGCCCGTCAAGGAAGGGGAAGTAAAAAGCCAGAAGCATTTTGAGGATTGGCTGACAGGGGTGCGCGGAGATAAGTCTGGGTTTGGCAATGTCAAAGACTGGCTTGCCAGTGGCAAACCAACGTTGGAAGTCAAAGGTATGCAGTGGGATGGTGCTGCCAACAATCCTGTCTGGAAAATGGATGACAAAAGCAACACGCTGGGCGGTCTGACGGTCAAGGGAGAGGGCGACCTTAAACTTGAACGTAAAGGCAATGACGTCTTTGTCACCGGAACAATCGATCAACATGCGCGGGATGACTATGACTTCAAGAAGGATGGTCAAAACAATGAGTGGCTGCCCCAAGGCATTCTTGGCGGTAACGCCACCATGACCAGACAACAAATTACCGAAATGGAAATGGCGGGGGGCGCGAAAGCGTTCGAAATCAATACAGACCGCTGGACAAAAGTTTTGGAAGGTCGTTTGAAGTTGGACAGTCGCGGCAATATCATCGGCTCGCAATTCGTGTGGAAGGAGGTTGCGCCTTCAGATAAAATGCGCGAATGAAGTGGAAGCGCAACATCCTGCTAAGCCTGCTCGCCATCGCCATTTGGGCGGTGGCGACAGCCGGTTCCCTGTTCTGGTTCAACTGGTGGATACGCAATTCCTGGACGCGGACGTATCCCATCTGTCACGACGGCGATGCGCTCGTCGAGTTCACGCAGCCGATGACGGATGAGGCTTTCGAGATTTATGCACACTACATGTTGCTGGATAGCAGCGAGTATGTTCGTGTTGTGAATCGTTCCGTCTTCTCAAAGAGATGGTATTGGCTATTCGGGGATGGGGAGCATCTTCAAATTACTGGGCTAATGAACGACCAACTCGCCAGGGCACGCGGCCTGAAGGAAAACAGGGATATTCACTGTCGTGAAATTGCCAGAATGGGCATGGTAAGCGAAGATGGCTGGTACACGTCAGGCTACTACCCGCCCAATTGGGTGCGAGACAATCTGCAACAGATTTCGTTCGATGTCCTCAAAGAGCGCTTCGGCGATTACACCCCCTTCGGTGAATTTCTCAAACGCTTCGAACTCTCCGATAACGAACCTAAGCCGTGAACTTAAAGCGCAAAATTCTATTCGGCTTGGCCGCCATCGCCATGTGGGCGGTGGCGGTGGGTTCTTCCCTGTTTTGGTTCAATTGGTGGCTGCGTTTCGGATCGACTAGGATTTATCCGGTTTGCCAGAGCAGCTACGGATACATTGAGTTCACAACCCCTCTGACTCCGGAAGCCAACGCCCTTTTTCAAAGCATCATGCGGAGGTGGACGGAAAAGTATGTTCGGATCGAGGAAGAGAAGGTGATCGCCAAGAATTGGTACTGGCTGTTCGGCGAAGCCGAGTTGGTGCAGCGGACAAATTATTTTTTGGAAGAACTTGCCAAATCTCAGGGACTTGATCCAGACGAGTATGTTTTTTGCAGACACCTGGCCAAAATAGGAACTTCTGTCCATCCCCTGGATTATTTGGCAGAGAGTTATCCCAGCAACTTCACCCGCGACACGCTTGAGCCGCTGTCCTTCGGCGCTAGTTCGGAACGCGCGGGACATTTCACTGCTGTCGGTCGCTTCTATCAATGGCTAGGGCAAGTGACTGGGCAGACCGAATGGTAATTTTATAGCACCTTGTCAAACTCGGTCTGTTCACCCATTGCCATGCATGAAAATTGGGCGCGCCTGATCAACAGCACGCAGGATTTCGGCGGCATCATTCCCACCTTCAAGCGGCATGTCGAG